>JAHEEK010000033.1:0-5341 GCA_024640765.1 Thalassobium sp.
GAGTTTGGTTTTTCTTGTATGGGGTATGAAATTGCCGGTGGATGGGGTGCGCGCATTGCGCAATTCGAGTATGAACCTGACAGCGACACAATCGTTTTCACCGGTGACGGTTCATACCTGTTGATGAACTCTGATATTTATTCCTCGGTGCTAACGGATAAAAAACTGATCATTATGGTTTTGGATAACGGCGGTTTTGCGGTGATCAACAAGCTCCAGAATAACACTGGCAATGAGAGCTTCAACAACCTGATTAGTGATACGCCGACGGCTACAAACCAAGTTAGTGTCGATTTTGAAGCTCATGCAAAGTCGATGGGTGCATTGGCAGAAACAGTGTCTAATCCGGCTGAACTGGCTGCTGCGTTTGCGCGCGCTAAAGCGGCAGATCAGACTTATGTGATTTCGATGAAGGTGGATGCCTATGGCGGTTGGACTACCGAAGGGCACACTTGGTGGGAGGTTGGGACGCCACATATCACGCAAAGTGCAAGTGTGCGTGAGGCCCATCTCAAGACTGAAGCAGCCCGTAGTCGCCAAAGAAAGGGCGTCTGATGGATGTGATTGAGGGCATTAAATGCAACAACTTTGTTGTGATTGGCCGCGCAGGAATGGATCTTTATCCAGACCCGCCTGGGACGGCGACCGAAGATGCGCAAACCATGGTTGTTGCCTTGGGGGGCAGTTCGGCCAATACCGCAGCTGGCATCTGCAAGTTGGGAGGAAGGGCGTCTCTGGTTACGCGCGTTTCTGATGATAGCATCGGTCGCTACTGCGTGAAGCAGCTGCAGATTTACGGCGTCGGTACAGAATATGTGACGCCGGTCGGCGGTGAGTTCCGCAACTCATTGGCCGTCTATGAAACTAGGGTCGAGGGACACCAGTCGGTCATTTACCGAAATGGCGCCGCTGATTTTGAGATGTCTGAAGCTGATGTGCAGGCTGTTGACTTCACAAATTTTGGCGCCCTGATTACCGCAGGGACGGTCTTTGCAGCGGAGCCGTCTCGCAGCGCCACATTTAAAGCCTTTGAGATGGCGCGAGCGGTAGGCATCCCAATTATCTTCGATGTCGATTATCGACCCTATTCATGGCCTTCGGCTCAAGTTGCGTCTGATGTTCTATCCAAAGCCGCCGCGATGAGTGATGTGATTGTCGCCAACGATGAAGAGTTTGGGTTTATGGCTGGCTCTATTGAAAAGGGCCTCGGCAAAGCGCGTGCCTTAGCCGCCGATAGTGCCCAAATCGTTGTTTATAAAATGGGTGCGCAGGGAGCTGTTACTTTTGCAGACAACGAAGAGATTACGACCGGTATTTACCCTGTCGACGCTCTGAAGCCGACCGGTGCTGGAGACAGTTTTATGGCGGGCTTTCTAACCTCAATTGCAGACGGTCATTCGCTTCATACCTCAATCATGCGGGGCTCTGCTTGCGCGTCAATCACAGTGTCTAAACCGGGCTGCGCGCCCGCTATGGCGGACAGTGATACGCTCGAAAAATTCCTCGCCTCTCACCCGGGTCCTACACCCTTGGGTTCAAATTAAAGGATCGCCCCAATGCATATTGCTCCATTTGATAACGCGAATCAGCCAATCGTCGATGTAGGTGATCCGCTGGTGCCGTTGAACTATTTTAACATCGTAAAACTGAAAAAAGGGCAGGCGTTTGAATACTCGGTCCCGGGCTATGAGACTTGTATCGTTCCGGCCACAGGTACAGTTGATGTAGAGATTGAGGGGTTCAAAGCGGATAGGCTTGGAAATCGCACTGAAGATGTTTGGGACGGAGAGCCAGAGGGTGTCTATGTACCGACGGCAGCCAAGGCGACAATGGTGTGTACCACTGATGAAGCTGAAGTTTTTGTGGCTGGTGCCAAGTATGACAAAGTGCTTGAGGCATTTACTGTCCGCGAAGCGGAGTTGGACTTTGTTCAATACGGAAGTGATGAGACCAAAACCCACCGCAAAATCAAACACATCCTTGGCACGAAATATCACGATAAGGTGGGGCGTCTGCTTGTGTCTGAGTTGTTTACTGTCGGTGCAGGTGGGTGGTCAGGCTTCCCAAGCCATAAGCATGATACGGACCGTCTACCCCAAGAAACACGGCATGATGAAACTTATAACTTCCGGTTTAAGCCAAATCATGGCTCAGGCGTTCAGATGCTTCAGCGTGAAGATGGTAAATCTGGGGATGCGTACCATCTCGTTGATGGTTCCACGGTGATGATTGACAAAGGCTACCACCCCTGTGCCGTTTTGCCCGGATATGAAATGTATTATTTCACTATTTTGGGAGGGCTTACACAGCGCAGTCTTGTGCAGTACTTTCAGCCATCCCATGCGGACCAGTTAGAGACTATCCCAGGCATTAAAGACATGATTGCGAAGTTCAAATGACACTAGCGACCTTGGCAGAGGTTCTGGATCCTGCCAAGTCGGGCGGGTACGCCGTTGCTGGTCTGGTGACTTTGGGTTGGGAAGATATGCGTGCGTTCATTGCAGCGGCTGAGGCCGAAAATTCCCCTGTCATTCTACAAGCGGGCCCGGGGTGCCGTGCGCACACGCCACTCCCTGTCTTGGGCAAGATGTTTCGCTATTTGGCAGAGGGCGCTTCTGTGCCCGTCGTGGCGCATCTTGACCATGGATACACCAAAGACGAGTGCGAGCTCGCGATTGATAGCGGCTTCACGTCAGTGATGTTCGATGGCTCGAAGCTGGCGCTTGCTGATAACATTGCGCAAACCGCTGAGATGGTGGATTTGGCGCATAGGGCGGGTGTCTCCTGTGAGGGTGAAATCGGGTTTGTAGGCTACGCCAATGGCGCAAATTCAGCAGGAACAGACCCTATTGAGGCGGAACAGTTTGCTCGTGAAACAGGTGTTGATGCCATGGCGATATCTGTCGGTAACGTTCACCTTCAGCAAGATAAAGAAGGGGGACTTGATGAGGCGCGCATAGCGCAAATTCAGCAGCTGACAGATGTTCCATTGGTTATACATGGCGGTTCTGGCGTTCCGGTGGCGCAGCGCAAAAAGCTGGCGCGCGAGACAAATATTTGTAAGTACAACATCGGAACCGAGTTGCGTATGGCGTTCGGTGCTGCGATGCGCGAGGCAGTAAATTCCGATCCAAACCGGTTCGACCGTGTCGAAATTCTTAAAGAAACACATGATCCGGTGGTTGCTGCTGCGCGGCAAGTTTTGTCGGCGTTGAAGGGGTAAAGTATGATAAATATTGGTCTTTTGGGTGCCGGACGCATTGGAGTTGTGCATGGCCGCACGCTTCGCGGTATAAGGACAGCATGTGCCGCGGCCGTGTCAGACTTTATTCCCGCTGCTGCCGAAGCGCTTGCAAAAGAGACAGGCGCGCAAGTGATGAGCAGCGATGAAATTATCGCTGACCCTTCTATTGATGCAGTTGTGATTGGTACGCCAACGACAACTCATTATGACCTCATCCATCAAGCTGCCGCCGCTGGTAAGGCCATCTTCTGTGAAAAGCCCGTGGATTTGTCGGTGGACCGGATCAAAGAATGTCTGGCTGCCGTTGAGAAAGCAGGCGTGCCTTTCATGACGGCGTTTAATCGGCGTTTCGACCCAAACTTTGCGCAATTACGCTCTCAGCTGCAGGATCAGGTGATTGGAAACGTGGAGTTGGTGACAATTTTGTCTCGTGACCCTGCGCCGCCTCCCATTGGCTACATCAAGATGTCAGGCGGTATTTTCAGGGATATGATGATCCATGATTTGGATATGGCTCGGTTCTTGTTGGGAGAAGAGCCTGTCGAATTGCACGCATCCGGATCTTGTTTGATAGACCCCGAAATTGGAGCGGCGGGTGACTTTGATACTGCCGTGGTTACGCTCAAAACGGCTAGTGGTAAGTTCTGTCAGATCAGTAACTCGCGCCGTGCGAGTTATGGCTACGATCAGCGGATCGAAGTGCATGGTGAAAAAGGTATGCTGCGCGCTGATAATCAACTTGAGACGACTGTAGAGTTGGCTACCGGTGATGGTTTCCGCCGCGCCCCAACTGAGGCGTTCTTCCTTGAACGCTACGCAGCCGCCTACCGTGCAGAGATGGAGCATTTCGTATCTGTTTTGGTCGATGGTGCGGAAATGACACCCACTGGCCTTGACGGCTTGAAAGCCCAAATGATGGCTGATGCTGCAGACGCATCTGCGCGTGACGGGCAACCACGTCAGCTAAACTGGTAACTTAACGGTTAGTTGACGCTTGCCCTTGGTATCGCTCAAGGCTCTGATCGAATACAGAGCACGAAGTCTCAAAATGCCTGAACCTATCTTGAGCGCTGCCGATGTGTTGGCGCGCCGCCTGTACCTTGCTGGATGCCGCTATGCGTTTGGCATAGCCGGGCGGCGAGGTTCTCACCCTTATTGATGCCTTGGAGAGCGCTGGGATTACTTTCGTGTTGGCGCGTCATGAAAACGCAGCAGGCTTCATGGCTGAGGGGACGTATCACCGGACTGGTGCACTCGGCATTTTAGTTTCAACAGTTGGTCCCGGTGCGTTTAACGGGGTGAATGTGGTGGAGAACGCCCACCAAGACCGTGTCCGATGATTGTTCTAACGGGTTGCGTGGGTGCAGACACGACACATACCAACACCGATCAAGTTCTGGATCAGCGCGCAGTTTTCCGAGCGATTACCAAACACTCATTTACGCTTAGCGCGGCTTCTGTCCACGTGATTGCAAATAAAGCCGTCTCAATGTGTGTGGAGGGGCAACAGGCGCCCATTCACATCGACGTTCCTATTTCTGTTGCGAATCAAGATGCGTTGGGAGCGGGAGAGTTGCGACCACCCGAGATGCCTGTTGTGCCGTCTTACTTTGCGTTGATAGAACTGAAGCAGCGATGTCGCTAGATGAAGAATCGTGGTGTTGATTTTGGCAGATCAGACTTTGCAGCGATTGCACGCGCGTTTGGAGGGGCTGGCCATTGTGTCCTTAGTGCTGAGGAATTAACCGAGGCGTTGAACACAGCGCAAATGGCTGACACATTTATAGTCATCGCAGTAGAGATTGAGAAAGGCGCCTATGATGGCCGTATCTGAACCAAAAGGCGCATTAGACGGTCTTGTCGTTCTTGATTTAACTCGCATTTTGGCGGGTCCCACTGCGACCCAGCTTTTTGGTGATTTGGGCGCGACCGTTATTAAGATCGAAAACCCTAAAACCAAAGGTGATGATACCCGCGCATGGGGGCCACCCTACGCGCAAACAACAGATGGTGAGCAAGATCTTAGTGCCTATTTCATGGCTGCCAACCGCAACAAGTATTCTGTAGCTGCGGATCTGAGTAGCTCCGAGGGGCAGC
>JAHEEK010000037.1:0-4975 GCA_024640765.1 Thalassobium sp.
CAGTATTCATTCGATGCTGGCCGTACCGAGATGCTTGCGCTTTTGAAGGATACACCGAAAGAGGCGTATTTCTGCGGGGACGATGTGCTGTCCATTGGCGCGCTTTCTGCAATCCAGTCAGCGGGCTTAAATGTGCCTGATGATATTGGATTGATCGGTTTGAACGACATGGAAATGGCCAGTTGGCAAAACATTAATCTGACGACAATTCATAACCCAATTAAGCAGATTATCCGTACGTCGATCGATGTCATTGAGGCAATGCTGATCGATGACACACGCAAGCCACAAGCGCAGCTTTTCGATTGTCATGTGGTTGAGCGGGGCACGTTGCGCCCCGCCCCTTAACTCAGCGCATTGATGGTGGCCTTGCATCCAGCCATTTGCCATCGTCTTTGCCTGATTGCGCCACAGCAAAAACAGCGGCCATAGACCGCAAGCCATCTTCTGCACGGGGGTAAAGATTGGCTGCTGGGTCCATGACGCGGCTTTCTTTACGGGCGGAAATTGCCTCAGCCAGATCGGTATAGATATTTGCAAAAGCCAGAGGCATGCCCTCGGCGTGCCCAATAGTAACGCGGGTCGAGCGATCTGCCTCTGGCGACAGGTTCGCCTCACCGCGTTCAATGATCTGAAGCCGCTCATTCAATGGCATATAGAAGAGTTGGTTCGGCTGTTCTTGGCTCCAACGCAGGCCGCCTGTTTCGCCGAATACTTGGATACCAAGGCCGTGCTGGCGACCAATCGCGATAGACGATGTCCAAAGCCTACCAACAGCACCGCCATCCATGCGGAAGTTCACCATCGCATCGTCTTCAAGGGACCGAACGTCAATGCACGACACTGTGTCAGCACTCAGCTTGGTCACTTCTTGACCAGTCACAAATGATGCCATGTGCAATGCGTGGATACCGCAATCGGCAAACTGAGCAGACACGCCCGCTTGCGCTGGATCATAGCGCCAGCGCACGCGGGGATTGTCGGCATCGGTTGCGTCAGCATGGTGGCCGTGCGCAAACTCGGCGTTCACAAGCCGCACCTTTCCAATGTCCCCACGGGCGATCATCGCGCGCATGTGGCGAACCAGTGAGTAACCAGAATAACCATAGTTCACCGCACAAATGTTGCCGGTTTTCTTGGCTATTTCGACGATTTCTTCACCTTCTTCGATGGTCATGGTCATCGGCTTTTCGCACAGCACGTTGAAGCCGTTCTCAAGGAAGGATTTGGTGATTTCGAAATGTGTCGCATTGGGCGTCGCAACGGTCACAAGATCAACGCGGTCTTCGCGTTTTTTCTCGCCCGCGAGCATATCTTGCCAGCTGCCATAAGCGCGGTCGCCAAGCCCGAGGCGTTTGCCATAATCGATACCCTCGTCCGGGCGGTGGTCAAGCGCGCCTGCGCAAAATTCAAACAGTCCATCAAGTCCTGCGCCCAAGCGGTGTGCTGGCCCGATTTGGCTACCTTCACCGCCACCAATCATGCCCCATTTTAGCTTCGCCATGCTTATGCTCCTTCAAAGCCAATAGATTGCAAATACCGTCGGTTTAGTTTGGCATCATCAATGGGTGAGGTGTCGCCGGTTGGGTCACAATCTTGCTCGACTGTGCACCAGCCATCGAAACTATTTTCGACTAGGATTTTACGAACAGCTGGGAAGTCCACATCACCATCGCCCAAGTTGCAGAAAATACCGTCGCCGCAGGCAGTGTAGAAATTCGTACGGTTGGCCACGACCTGCGCTTTAACTTTAGGATCGATGTCTTTGAAATGCATGTAGCTGATCCGCGAGATGTACTTCCGCATAAATGCTACTGGGTCGAAGCCTGCATATGAGTGATGACCTGTGTCAAAACAGATTTTCAGAATGCTTTCATCAACTTCGCTCAGGAGGCGTTCAAGCTCTGGCTCAAAGTCCATAAAGCCGGCTGCATGGGCATGGATGCCCACAGTAAGACCAAACTCCTCAGCACCAATTTTTGCAACTTCAGCAATCCTATCGCGAAATGAAGTCCATTCAGCTTTGTCCATTTGCTCAGCTTCATCTGCGCGACCAGCAGTAGGGGCGCGACGCTCAGAGATGCTGTCGATCAAAACCAAATGCTGTGCGCCGTGGGCAGTAAGCGCCTTACAGGTCCGGCGTGCGGCATCGAGAACTTCATCCCATTTGGTAGCATCGTGGAACGGGCGGAAAACAACACCACCAACTAGCTCTTGGTTGAACTCAGACAGAGCTTCGCCAAGTACCGTAGGGTCCTCGGGCATAAAGCCAATTGGGCCAAGCTCGATACCTGTGTAACCGGCTTCAGCATTCTCTTGCAGCACTTTGCGCCATGCGGGGTTGCGCGGATCATCTGCAAATTCCACGCCCCAACTGCATGGGGCATTCCCAATTTTGATCATGTTGATCTACCTTTTTTCTTAGTAATCTTTGACATCGACCCACGCGCGTTTGTCGTGTGAATCAAGCGCTGCTTTGACGACCCGGTTCACTTCCATACCTTCTTCAAAGGTGGGCCAGATGTTTTGGTTTTGGTGAATGGCGCGCAAAAAATCATTTGCTTCGATGATGATTTGGTCCTGATAACCCGTTCCATGGCCAGGACCCTGACAAAATGGTAAGTAATCGGGATGCGCGGGACCGGCTAGGATTTTGCGAAAACCGCGCTCTGCCTCTGGGCCTTCACTGGTGTAAAGCCATAATGCGTTCTGATCTTCTTGATCAAAGCGGATCGCACCCAAAGTACCGTGGATTTCGTAGGCATAGCCCATTTTGCGTCCCGTTGCGATGCGGCTGAAGAACAGATGCCCTTGGGCACCGTTTTCAAACTTACACATCATTTGTGCCTGATCGTCGTTCGTGACTAGCATGCCACCACGGGTAGCGTGCACTGTTTCCACATTAGCAATTAGTGAACTGATCGGCCCAATAAGACCCCGTGCAGCGTTGATCATATGCGGCGCTAAATCACCCATGGTGCCGTTGGCCATCCCTTGGGTCCGCCACGTACCGGGTGCGGTAGCGTCTGCCAGAAAGTCTTCTGTATGCTCGCCTCGAAAATATGTGACGTCCCCGATGCGACCCTCAGCAACCAGTTGGCGTGCGTACTGTGATGCGGGGGTTCGGATGTAATTGAAGCCAACCATGTTAACGGCGTTCGCTTCTTTTGCTGCCGCAACCATTTCGCGGCTTTCCTCGAGCGAGGCACCCAAAGGCTTTTCGCAAAAGACTGGCTTGCCCGCTTGGAATGCGGCAATTGCTATATCTTTGTGTGTGACCTGTGGTGATGCGATTACCACCGCATCTACATCAGGGTCGTTCACAAGGGTTCGCCAATCAGATGTTGCTCGGTTAAACCCAAAAGAGGCGCGATACCGTTCAGCTGATGTATCAGTCGACGCGCACACCATCTCAAGAACAGGTCGCAGAGCCGTGTCGAACAGCCCACCAACGGCCGCAAAAGCCACTGCGTGAGCTTTGCCCATGTAGCCACCACCGATAATTCCAATCTTGATATTTGTCATTTTAGTGGTCTCCTGAAAAAGCCGTTGCAACCGGTTGCAAAATGGCTATCTTGGTTTTGGGTCGCTGGTCAACAGCAATGTTGTGCGCAGTAGAAAACTAACATCCTCCGGAGGGCGATTTGGGACAATCTACCGATACAGTAACACTTACTACGGCACAGGCGATTGTCCGTTACCTTGCTGCGCAATTTATTGAAATTAAAGGCAAAAAAATGCGTATTTGCGGTGGTGGGTTTGGCATCTTTGGGCACGGCAATGTGACGTGTCTCGGTGAAGCGCTCTACAATCATCAAGATGAGTTACCCCTTTATCGCGGCCAGAACGAGCAGGGCATGGGGTTTGCGGCGGCGGCATACGCCAAGACCCATTTGCGTCGCCGGTTTATGTTCTGCACAGCATCGGCAGGACCAGGTACGTCAAACTTGCTGACATCTGCTGCATTGGCGCATGCAAACCGCCTGCCTATGTTGTTGCTGTGTGGTGATACTTTTCTGACCCGTTTGCCGGACCCTGTTTTGCAGCAGCTTGAGCACTATGGAAATCCTACGTTCGGTGTGAACGATGCGTTCAAGGCTGTTTCGCGGTTCTGGGATCGGATCACGCATCCTGCACAGATTATTCAGTCATTGCCGGCTGCCCTGAACACCATGCTTGACCCTGCAGATTGTGGTCCCGCCTTTATCGGTCTGCCGCAAGATGTGCAGGGCTGGGAGTATGATTATCCGGCATCGTTTTTCGAGCCTCGGGTGCACCGCATTCGTCGCCAAAAAGCAGATGTCGACGAGATTGCTGATGCTGCCCGTCTATTGGGTGCTGCGCGTCAGCCCATTCTTATCGCAGGTGGGGGCGTGCAATACTCTGGTGCTGTTGCAGAGCTTACTCGCTTTGCCGAAGCGCATAATATCCCTGTTGTTGAGACTATCGCTGGCCGTGCGAATTTATTGAATGACCATCCGCTAAACATTGGTCCGTTGGGTGTGACGGGGTCCAATTCTGCTAATGCGATTGCTGAGAAGGCAGATGTTATCGTAGCCGTTGGGACGCGCCTGCAAGACTTTACGACTGGTTCGTGGACTGCGTTTTCGCCTGATGCAAAAATCATTGGGGTTAACGCAGCGCGACACGATGCGGCCAAACATATGTCGATGACTGTGGTGGGTGATGCAAAACTAGCGTTAGATGATTTGTCTGGTGCGTTGGGTGGTTTAAATGCCCCTTCTTCTTGGGCTGATTTTGCGAAAGCAGAACGCGCAAAGTGGAATGCGTATGTCGCTGAAAATACTCGGATTGGGAACGGCCCCGCGTCTTATGCCCAAGCTATCGGCGTTGTTAACGACAACTGCAGCCCTCGTGACCGTATCGTTGCCGCGGCAGGTGGCTTGCCGGCCGAGGTTACCGCAAATTGGAAAACGCTTGATATCGGTACTGTCGATGTAGAGTTTGGTTTTTC
>JAHEEK010000030.1:0-24530 GCA_024640765.1 Thalassobium sp.
TATGCCTTTAGGCACATCACGTCAACGACGAACGCCGCCACACCAGCACAGACGTGCCAATCAGCCACAACGTAAAGACGCCAATGATCGGCCAATCACGCGTACGCGCATAAAGTGTGGCTTTTCGCGCGGCGGGCATACCTGCATCGATGAAGCCTGTTTGGTTCATCCCAAGTTGTGCTGTCACGCGTCCGCGGGCATCGATTATTGCACTGATCCCAGTATTGGCCGAGCGTAGCATTGGAATGCCCTGCTCAAGACTACGAAACTGTGCCTGCACCAAATGCTGGCGCGGACCAGCCCAGTTGCCAAACCATCCATCATTAGTGATCAGTGCAAAAAAGGCCGGGCGCTCTTTGGTTGCCCCCGCCAAATGCGGGAAAATCCCCTCGTAGCAAATCAAAATTTGCGCGCGACCCACGTCGCCTACCTGCAGCGTGCGCATGCCGACACCGCGCGAAAAGCCACCCCCCTCATTCGCGGCGAGCCCGTAAATGCCAAGCTTGGACAGCAGGCCACCAAAAGGCAGATATTCTCCGAATGGGACCAACTGCGCCTTGTCATAAAAGTCCGTCACATAACCATCATCAATCACAACGGCAGTATTAAAAAACCGCAAGCGATCTGCGCGCTGCAACCCAGCAATCACCGGTGTTTGTGGCAGTGCGCGCGAAATCATACCAATCGCGACATCCGCCTCATCCAACCACACGGGAATTGATGTCTCGGGCCACACAATCAAATCGGGCCTGCGCCCGCCATTTTCAGGTGCAGCTTCGCTCAGCGCGACACTTCGGTCGAAAAAATCACGGGCTTTCTCAGGCAGCCACTTCTCGGATTGCGGCGCGTTTGGCTGCACAATCCGGACCAGTGTTTGCTCCGCTTCAGCGGACCCAACATTGGCTGGCGCAGGTGGCATAGGCTGCATTCCAGCCAACACACCGATTAGCACCCCAATCATCGTCCCCCACCCCACGCGGGCAGGCAGAACATGGCGGTTCAACACCGCCCATGCAAAGACGCAAATAGCGAGCAGGCTCAACAGTCCAAGACCATGGGGCCCAACCACAGTTGCAAGTATTGAAGCCTGCGTGTCGACCCAGATATAGCCCAACAAACCCCAAGGAAACCCCGTAAACGCAAAGCTGCGCAGCACTTCAACACCACCCAGTGCAAAAGCCCAATTCATCAGAAAATGAGCATGAGCCCGTGGCCCCAAAGCCAATGTGCGTTCACGTTTCCAGATCGTTTTGAAATGAAAAGTCGAGCTGTCAGCCGGTGCAGTTTCAGACGTGGCAAAAAACGCCACCCCCTGTGCCACGCCCCAAAACACCGCCAAGCCACCGCATAAAAACACCAAGGCAAAAGGCGCCATCCAGCCGTGCCGCGCAGCGTCCACCAAGAATGGTTCAACAATCCAGTGCAATGTGACAGCGAAATATCCAAAGCCGAACAGCCAGCCCCGCAGAGACGCCACACGTATGCTGCGGTCATGAACAGATTGCGACAGGTGCAAAACACCCCCCGCAAAAGCTGCAGCAATGATGCCAAAGGGGGCGCCCGCGAGGGCAACAATCGCACCTGCGATTGCTGAAACCCAAACGGGCAGTTTTGGGATCAAGGCACCCGTACCCGTAGGCGTTTGATCCGGCGGGGGTCGGCGTCAATCACTTCAAACTCTGGTCCAGCAGGGTGTTTGACCACCTCGCCGCGCGCCGGCACCGAACCAGACAACATAAAGACCAGTCCACCAAGGGTATCGATACCCTCTTCGTCGATGTCTTCGTGATCCGTCAGGGATTGGCTGATGTGGTGCTCAAACTCATCAAGCGGCGTTTTGGCCAGCGCAAGGTAGCTGCCATCCGTTTCCTGGCTCCACATGTCTGCATCGGCCACATCGTGCTCGTCTTCGATCTCGCCGATGACTTGCTCAATCAAGTCCTCAATGGTGACCAAGCCATCCACACCGCCATATTCATCAATGACAAGCGCCATGTGAATGCGCTCGGCTTGCATCTTTTGCAGCAAAACCCCAGTCGGCATAGAGGGCGGGGCATAAATCAATTCGCGCAGCATCGCTTTTAGGTCAAACTTTTTGGACTCGTTAAACCCGTGACTCAGGGCAAGGTCTTTCAAGTGGATCAACCCGACCGGCGCATCAAGATTGCCGTCATAAACGGGCAAGCGGGTAAAGCCGCTACGGCGGAAAACTTCGACCAGATCATTTTTTGAAATATCAAGCGCCACGCCGGTAATATCTGCACGCGGGATAGCGATATCATCCAACTGCAACCGGCGCAGGTTGATCATCCCGTGGGTCGAGCGTGCGCCAGCATTTGCGCCTGCCCCCGCATCGGAACGGGTATCATCCGCAGGGCTAAGCGCGCCAATGATACGGCCGAAAAAGCTGTCAGATTTTGCCACAGGGACGTCGGCCTCAATGGCAGGTTGCGCATCAGTGGAGCGGAGTTCCGCTGCGACATCATTAGTGTCATCAGAGGAAGGGGATTTAGACGGTGTGGCATCAAGTGCCTGCGCGCGTTGCGCTGCGCTAGAGGAGCCGTCGGAACTGTCGTTCATCGTGTCACAATCGTGTTTTGTAAGGAGCCAGTCGCCCTCGGACTTAGCTAATATGGGTTAGGGATGCCTAGTTTTGCAAGGATTTCTACTTCTAAACCCTCCATCAACTCTGCATCTGTGTCTTCAATGTGATCATACCCCAATAAATGAAGGGTTCCATGCACAATTAAATGAGTAATATGCGCCTGTGGGGTAAACTGGGCTTCCTCTGCCTCGCGATGGCACGTCTCATAGGCCAGCGCGATATCGCCCAACTCTGTTTCATCCTCGGACGGATCAGGTGTTGGGGCTTGCGGTGGGGAAAGCTCTTGGGCGGGCCATGACAACACATTTGTCGCGGTTGGTTTCTCACGAAATTCGGCGTTCAACTCGGCAATCCGCGCATCATCACAGCCCATCACGCACACCAAATAAGACGCAGGATCAAGCGATAAATGGCTCAGCGCAGCGTCAGTGGCAGCAACAGCCAGCGCCTCAAGCCCCGCCCAGCGCGCGTCTTCCAGAACGACATCAATCATCCTTTAGCCGGATCATCTTTGTCATACGCCTCAATAATTTTGGCGACCAAGTGGTGACGCACAACGTCCTTGGCGGTGAAATAGTTGAAGCTGATGTGCTTTATCCCGTTCAAAAGACGTTCTGCGTCCCGCAACCCTGATTGAACGCCACGCGGCAAATCCACCTGCGTGCGGTCACCAGTAATCACCATTCTTGACCCTTCTCCCAGACGGGTCAGGAACATCTTCATTTGCATGGATGTGGCGTTCTGCGCCTCGTCCAGCACAACAAATGCATTAGCCAACGTCCGACCGCGCATGAAGGCAAGCGGTGCGATCTCGATCTTTTTGTCTTCGATCAGCTTTGTAACTTGTTTGGACGGCAGAAAATCATTCAACGCATCATAGAGCGGCTGCATATAGGGATCGACTTTATCCTTCATGTCCCCCGGTAAAAAGCCAAGACGCTCACCGGCCTCAACGGCCGGTCGCGATAGAATGATCTTATCCACTTTACCGCCAACAAACATGTTGACCGCAGCAGCGACAGCCAGATACGTTTTGCCCGTCCCGGCGGGGCCGATACCAAAGCACAGCTCATTTTTGAAAATCTCCCGCACATAATTTTTCTGGGCTTGCGTGCGTGGTTTGACCAATTTCTTACGGGTGGTGATCTCAACATCACCACCTTTGAACATCTCGATTTGCGCGCCAGTCATGCCGCCTGCGGCCGTTGCAGGCTTTTCCTCAGCACCGTCTTTGGCAGGATCGAAAACAGGCGCACTCAGGCGTAGTGCGCCGTCAATCTCACCAATATCAACTTCGCCACCCGCTTCAAGACGCATATAGAGCCCACCCAAAACCTGCGCCGCGCGTGCACTTGTGTCCACGTCACCAATCAACGCCAGACGGTTGCCACGGCGGATAATCTGAAGCGAAAGCGCGTTCTCAATGTGACTAAGATTGCGATCGTATTCACCGCATAGGTCAATCAAAAGGCGGTTGTCAGGAAACTCGAGAAGCGTCTCTGTTGTGTCTGGACCCTGATCTGAAGCAGATCCGGTCTCAAGTATCAGCGTATCGACAGGCAATCATGTCTCCCTTTTGATGTGTCGGTGGCGATTGGCCAGAACGTGTCTTCAACCGTGTCCCCACGGGAATGGGGATGCAACCCACCAAAAGCCTGTTTCACAGAATTATAACATTTTTTCGGACGACCAGCGTGCTGAAGAGATAAGAGACGTTTTGACGCAACGACCCAGCCGAACAATCATTCCCAGCAAAGTCTGTACCTATCAACGTTTGCCGACATAGTATTGAGGTATTTAGTGGTGGTGGCGCCACCGTATTAATTGGTGAACGGGTTTATGGAAATATTTGCGCTTATAGCCGTATGTGCAGTTGTTTGGTGGATTGCATCGCAGATGGGGCACAAAACACCCCCGAAACACCCAACGGCCAGGCCGCGGCCAAGCACCCTTCCGAAGCAAGTCAGGCCTACACGAAAAACCGCTGCTCCGAGCGCCACGGCGTCACGCCCACCTCCAAAGTCATCAACTCCTGAGGTCGGCGAAAAGCTGGAAGGTCCCGCCTACATTATCGACGGAGACAGCCTGCGCATTCAGAAAACAAAAATCCGATTGTTTGGCGTTGATGCCCACGAGATCAATCACCCCTATGGCCAAAAAGCCAAATGGAAACTTCTTGAATTGTGTCAGGGCCAGCGGATCACAGCAGAAATTACGGCAATTGATCATTTCGGACGAGCAGTCGCAAAATGCTACCTACCAGACGGAACAGATGTGTCCGCAGAAATGGTCAGACAAGGACACGCGATCGACTGGCCTCGCCAATCTGGCGGCGTTTACACACACTTAGAAAGGCCAGGCGTGCGCAAACGCCTATGGTTGGCCAACGCAAGACAAAACGGTCAGATGTTCCTTTGGCAACGGTACGAAGAGCGCAAAGCTGCAGCAAAGCAAAAGCGCGAACAATGAACGGTCGCCGCCCTAAAGTGTTGTAGCGCTAAAAATAAAACCCCCACCAATTGGCAGAGGTTTTAGAAACACGTCGATACGATCAGCCGGATCAGAGCGGATCAGATACATCATCGGCGCCCTTGAAAGGGCCGATGGCGGTGTTGGGTGGGGCGACGCCTGAGCAAACTGGCTTGCCGTCGGGGTCCAAACGCGCAGACAAATATCCCTCGATGCCGTCATCGATAATCCAGTGGTCGCAGCCTGTTGGGTCAACCCAGATACCCGCCTGCCACTAGCTTAGGTCTTTGTTGCCACGAAAGCCTGCATCAACGGTTTTGTCGTCCCGAGGTCCACACTCAAAGCCAGACACACAGCCCGCCATAAGCAATCCCGCCGACCCAAGAGCGATGGTTTTAACAATATTCATTTACTCACTCCTCAGCGGATACAGATGATTTCGACGCGGCGGTTTTGCGCCAAGCCTGCTTGGGTTTTATTTGATGCACGTGGTTGGCGTTCCCCGTAACCGCGCACGTCCACAATATTGGCCCCTGCAGAGCGACCCACCACGGCGACCGCGTTTGCGCGGTTCAATGATAAGCGCATGCTATAGGCGTCAGATGCGCGGCTATCTGTGTGGCCAGTGATAACGTAGCCCGCCGCGCCAGTTTCGCGGAAAAACTCAGCCAAACGCGCACGGCCTGCGTTCGAGACGTGGTACCGGTTGGTGGCAAAAAGTTGGTAAGAGTTGATGACGCCGCACGTATTGCCGCGATTACACACCGGAATGCCTTGGCGGGTGACGTCGGGCGTCATGAAACCTTCCGCGCCGTCATCCATCACCCAATGCTCGCAGCCGTCAGGGTCCACCCAAATTGTTGGTACGTAACGCTCGCCTACCACTGTGCGCTGTTGTGCAGCTGCATCAGTTGTCTGAAACGCCAACGCCGCCACAGCGACCGCAGCCGTTGCGATAGCGGATTGCGCTATGTTTTTCACTCTATTCACCACGAGATGTATCCTCTGCCGTTGTAACCGGTGTTCACTCAAAAACACGGAAATCAGTTTTGACGTCGGCGTGTCAAAAATCCGTTAATACCTAAAACTCCACCAAATTCGGGCAGTTTGTGAAGAAAAAACTACCACATATTGTGCGTGAGTGCGCAACAATGGCTAGGCGGACAGCCTATTGTTGCCGATTTACGCGCTATCGTATGAAATATCGGTGACCAAAGGCCTGCGCGCACTTCAGGATGAGACAAGCTCTCCGGTCAGCGAGTTGGTTTCAGAGGCGGTGATCAGCACTTCAGCCACCTCGCCCAACAAATGATCGGGGGCAAATGCATGGGTGGCGTGCAGATACTCGGACTTGCCGATCAACTGCCCCCCGCGACGGCCACGTTTTTCAAAGAGAACTTTCACTTTGCGACCAACCATACTGTGTTGACCTGCGCGTTGCTGCTCGGAAATCAGTGTCTGGAGACGCTGAAGACGCTCGCTTGCGACCCTATCATCAATCTGGGGCTTTTCTGCCGCTGGCGTGCCGGGGCGCGTAGAGTACTTAAAGCTGAACGCAGAGCCATAGTTTGTGGCGCGGATCAAAGACATAGTGTCTTCGAAGTCCTGATCCGTTTCACCCGGAAAGCCTACGATAAAGTCGCCAGACAGCATAATATCAGGGCGCGCTGCGCGGATACGCTCGATCACCTGAAGGTACTCTTCGGCGGTGTGTTTACGGTTCATCGCCTTGAGGATACGGTTACTTCCTGACTGCACTGGCAAGTGCAAATACGGCATCAATTTATCGCATGTACCGTGTGCCTCAATCAGGTCATCGGTCATGTCATTGGGGTGTGAGGTTGTGAAGCGGATGCGCTCCAAACCGTCAATTTTGTCCAGTTGCCAGATAAGTTGCGCCAAGGACGTATCAGAACCGTCGTCCGCCGCACCGTGGTACGCATTTACGTTTTGGCCCAGCAATGTAATTTCGCGCACACCGCGTTCTACCAGATCACGGGCTTCTGTGACGATTCGCGACGCAGGGCGGCTGACTTCGGCCCCGCGAGTGTAAGGCACCACGCAGAACGCGCAGAATTTATCACAGCCCTCTTGGACCGTCAGAAACGCCGTTGGGCCACGTTTGGCTTTGGGGCGCGACTTGAGGTGGTCGAATTTATCTTCTTCAGGAAAATCCGTGTCGAGCGCCTTTCGGCCCGTTTGGATTTTCTCCTCCATCTCAGGCAGGCGGTGATACGACTGCGGCCCAACAACAAGATCAACTGCGGGCTGGCGACGCATGATTTCTTCACCCTCGGCCTGAGCGACACAGCCTGCTACACCAATCTTCAGGTCAGGCTTATCGGTCTTAAGTGTCTTGAGACGGCCCAGTTCAGAGTAGACCTTTTCAGCGGCCTTCTCGCGGATGTGGCAGGTGTTGAGCAAAATCATATCTGCTTCTTCAGGGCTGAACACTTCTGTGTAGCCCTTGGAGCCCATCGCTTCAGCCATGCGTTCACTGTCATAAACGTTCATTTGACAGCCGTAGGTTTTGATAAACAACTTCTTGGTGTCGGCCATGACAAGGACCCTTGCTGGTTGGGATGAGGAAAGCACTATGCGCGCCCATGCGCCCATGCGCCCATGTATATAATGTAGTTCTGGCATGCAAATGGTTCGCTATTGAAGCACTGTCAACGGGTACTGTTGACGGATTTCACAGCTTATGCGGCACAATACGTTAGATGATTTCATCGCCTCAGGCGCAGATGTACTTCGCCAAGCGCCGATTGCGCTGATCTTTGTGGAGGACAGCGTTGAGGTGAACAGCACAATCAAACATCATCTTGGCCTTGGGTATGGCACCGTTTTGGTCTTTGCGGTGGTGACATCACCATCGATCCCACCCATGAAGAGGTGGTGCACCGCATTGCCTATGACCCGATTGAACCAGAGGCGGTTTGCACGCACATAAACCGTGTGATCGGTGCAGCAAACGGACAATGGGTTTATTACTGTCATCACGCTGAATACTTGTTTTACCCGTTCTGCGAGACCCGTAACGTCAAAGAAATGCTACAGTTTCATGCCGAAGAACGCCGCGATGCGATGCTGACATATGTGATTGACCTCTATGCAGACGATCTGAACGCGCATCCCAATGCGGTTTCCGTTGAGCGCGCGCACCTTGATAAATCAGGCAATTACGCACTGGCCCGCAAAGACCCCGACGCCAATTGGGAGCCGAAAGAAAGGCTACTTGATTTCTTTGGCGGAGTACGGTGGCGGTTCGAGGAACACATCCCTGAGCAGCGCCGCAAGATTGATCGAATTAGCCTGTTTCGTGCCAAGTCAGGACTTGATTTGCGCACGGATCACACACTGAACGATGAAGAATACAACACCTACGCCTGCCCTTGGCACAACAAAATCACTGCGGTGGTGGCCTCTTTTCGCACAGCAAAGGCGTTAAAGCGAAACCCCGGTTTGTCTTTTGACATCTCAACATTTAAGTGGCGTAATTCGGTGCAGTTTGAATGGCACTCGCAACAGCTTTTGGACCTCGGACTGATGGAGCACGGTCAGTGGTGCTAGTTTAACAGGTAACTAAGTGCGGCGCAGACGGATGACGACATCAACTGACGCAATCTCAGCCCCTTCGGGCAAGTCTGGCAGCTTGGCAATTTCCAGCTGATCCGCTGGCGCATCCGTCAAAGATGCGGTGTCTTCCCAGTAAAAATGCGGGTGATCTGACATGTTGGTGTCGAAATAGCTTTTCGCCCCATCAACCGTAATTTCACGCATCAGGCCCGCATCACAAAACGCAGCCAGAGTGTTGTAAACCGTCGCAAGAGAAACCCCCTCGCCCGATTTTGACGCAGCATCATAAAGCCCTTCGGCCGTTACGTGGCGGTTCTGCCCATCACCCACAAGCAATGTCGCCAATGAAACGCGTTGTTTCGTTGGGCGCACACCACCGGCAGTAAGCCAGTTAGTTCCACGTTGGGCTGGGAGAAGCGTCTCAGTACTCATGTCCTAGATATATGCTATTTTGCGAGTCGTTTTCAACTACAAAGGCAAGAATGCGTAAAGATGGCTTTTCTTTATGGGCGTTTGCAAAGCTCTTTACCCTCAGGAGGCCAGACGGTTGCACCTGACTTTACGGCAATGGTAGAGATGACATGAGCAAGCCACGCAATGTGACGAAAGAGAAAAACATGTCCCAATTCCCCACCAGCTTCGACAAAGATGATCTGCTAAAATGCGCCCGTGGGGAGCTATTTGGCGAAGGTAATGCACAACTTCCAGCCCCACCCATGCTGATGATGGACCGGATCACGGACGTTTCTGCAGACGGCGGCGCGCACGGCAAAGGCCACATTACCGCAGAGTTCGATATCATCCCTGATCTGTGGTTTTTCGATTGCCATTTTCCCGGCAATCCCATCATGCCCGGCTGCCTGGGTCTTGACGGCCTGTGGCAGTTAACCGGCTTTAACCTTGGCTGGCGCGGCTGGCAGGGGCGCGGATATGCGCTTGGCGTTGGCGAAGTGAAGCTGACCGGCATGGTGCGTCCTGACCGCAAATTGCTGACCTACAAAATTGACTTCACCAAGGCGATCCAAACCCGCCGCCTAACCATTGGCGTTGCAGACGGCATCGTGGAGGCAGACGGCGAAGTGATTTACCAAGTCAAAGACATGAAAGTGGCCCTAAGCGAAAGCTAAGGATCACACTGGATTGACCCAAAACAGATGAGACAAACAAAGTGCCGCTGCTTCGTAAAGACAGCGGCACTTTTCGTTGACGCGCACGCTTCGATACCGCTGTTGGTCAGCGCCCCTCTTGCCCCGCCAGCGGCTCTCCCATACATATCCATAAAGCCAATAAAGGGAGCTGCTCATGCGCCGCGTTGTCGTCACAGGACTGGGAATTGTATCGCCCATCGGAAATTCAGCCGAGGAAGTCACTACCGCTTTGAAAGCTGGTAAAAGCGGAATTGTTGCGTCTGAGGAAATGGCCGAGCACGGGTTTCGAAGCCAAGTCGCCGGCACCCTGAAAATTGACCCCAAGGAACATATCGACAAACGCGCCATGCGTTTCATGGGCCCCGGCGCGGCATACGCCCATATCGCTATGAGCCAAGCGATCGCAGATTCAGGCCTTGAAGAAAAAGATGTTGTTAACCCGCGCACCGGTTTGGTCGCAGGTTCTGGCGGCCCTTCAACGTCATCCATGCTGGCAGCGCATCAGACTGTTTTGAAAAGTGGTGCAACCAAACGTATCGGGCCATTCGCGGTACCAAAATGTATGGGGTCAACAATCAGTGCGAACTTGGCAACCGCGTTCCAGATTAAGGGTATTAACTACTCAATCACCTCTGCATGTTCCACGTCCCTGCACTGTATCGGTAACGCAGCCGAACAAATCATGATGGGTAAGCAAGATGTCATGTTTGCGGGCGGCGGCGAAGAACTTGATTGGACCCTGTCGTGCCTCTTTGATGCGATGGGCGCGATGTCATCGAAATATAACGATACGCCCGAGAAAGCCTCACGGGCGTTTGACGCAGACCGTGACGGGTTTGTCATTGCCGGCGGCGGCGCGATTGTGGTGCTTGAAGATCTTGAGCACGCCAAAGCGCGCGGTGCGAAGATCTATGCAGAAGTCACAGGCCTTGGTGCAACATCCGACGGTGCTGACATGGTTGCGCCATCTGGTGAGGGCGGCGAACGGGCAATGCGTTTGGCGCTACAAACTTTGCCGCAAGACCGCAAGATAAGTTACATCAATGCCCACGGCACATCGACACCTGTAGGTGATGTTGGTGAAGTAGAAGCGGTGCGCCGCGTTTTTGGACAAGGCAGCACACCTGTGATCAGCTCGACCAAATCAATGACTGGCCACTCACAAGGGGCAACTGGCGCACAAGAAGCGATCTACTGCTTGTTGATGCTGAAAGACGACTTTATCGCGCCATCAATCAACGTCGAAACACTTGATCCGGCGCTCGACCCTGCAGAGATTGCAACGGTGCGCGCGGACAACGCTGGCCTTGATACAGTCATGACAAACTCGTTCGGCTTTGGCGGGACAAACGGCTCAATGCTGTTGAGCAAGTTCCAAGACTAAACCCCTACGAACCAGATGTGCGGGTGCTTCAACTGTTCTCGCACATCGAACCCTTCGTCATAAAACCCTGCGTCAACTTGACCTAAGCGCCCAAACGGGTCACTTAGTTCGTAAGTATATGAGGAAGAAAAATGACCAATTCATTGCAAGGTAAACGCGGCCTGATCATGGGTGTCGCGAATGAGCGCTCAATCGCTTGGGGAATTGCCCGCGAAATGTACCGCGAAGGCGCCGAATTGGCATTTTCCTACCAAGGCGAAGCTTTCGGTAAGCGTCTGGCGCCACTGGCTGAAAGCGTTGGTTCGGACATTATGGTCGATGTGGACGTCACCAATGACGCCTCAATGGACGCAGCGTTTGAAACGCTCAAAGACAAGTGGGGCACCATCGACTTTTTGGTGCACGCCATTGCGTATTCCGACAAAAATGAGCTGACGGGCCGCATCTCGGACACCACACGCGATAACTTCAAGAACTCCATGGCGATCAGCTGTTATTCTCTGATTGATTGCGCAAAGCGCGCGTCTTTGTTGATGCCAAACGGGGGCACAGTACTGACCCTGACGTACCAAGGCAGCAACCGCGTCACACCTTTCTATAACGTGATGGGCGTTGCCAAAGCGGCACTTGAAAGTGCAACGCGCTATCTTGCCAATGACCTTGGCCCGGACGGTATTCGCGTAAACGCAATCAGCCCCGGCCCGATGAAAACTTTAGCAGGTGCGGCGATTGGCGGAGCGCGCAAGACCTTCCGGCAGACCGAGACAAACGCACCACTGCGCTCAAACGCAACCCTAGAGGCCGTGGGCGGAACAGCCGTGTATCTGGCGTCGGATGCAGGCGCGTGCACAACCGGCGAGATCATCCGTGTGGATGGCGGCTATCACGTGCTGGGCATGCCGCAGTCCGAGAACCTCTAGCACACGACCTAGCGCGTCACAGACACGCTTGACGCTGGCGGGCGGATGGGCACTCTGGCTTTGTACTTTGAAGGAGCCAAGGCAATGCCCATCACCACCTTTGTTTTCGATGCTTACGGCACGTTGTTTGATGTAGCCTCGGCCGCGCGCCGAGCAGCATCACAGCCAGAAAACCACGCAATAGCTGACTGCTGGCAACAACTTGCAACAGACTGGCGTGCCAAACAACTGAACTACACTTGGCTGCGCACAATCGCCAAAGAACACGCTGATTTCTGGCAAATCACTCAAGACGCGCTTGATTGGGCCCTTGAGGCACAGGGAATTTCTGACGCAAATCTGCGCCAACGATTGCTGGACCTTTACCGTCACCTTGATGCCTACGATGAAGTTGCAACTGTGCTGCGCGATCTATCTGCGCGCGGTATATCTTGCAGCATTTTGTCCAACGGCACCCACGACATGTTGAATGCTGCAATCGGGTCCGCTGGGCTAAGCCATGCGTTTACAAATGTCTGGAGCATTGATGACATCGGCGTCTTCAAGCCCGACACGCGTGTTTATGACATGGTAACTGCACCAAAAGATGAGGTGCTGTTCATGTCGTCAAACGGCTGGGACGCGGCGGGTGCGGCGCACTACGGCTGGCGCACCGTCTGGGTGAACCGCGCGGGGGACCCTGTGGACCGGCTCTACGGGGAGCCAAAAATTATCGAGAAAGACCTGACCAAAATTGCCGAATATCTCTAGTGCCAATTTTCGCAGCAGTTGACCGCACCAACCTTTATTATACTGACGAGGGCAGTGGCACGCCCCTTTTGCTCTTGTCGGGGCTGACCCGTAACAGTGACGATTTTCAGTACGTCATCCCCCATTTGCGCCAACGCGGCGATGTGCGGATCATAACTATGGACTACCGCGGGCGGGGCAAATCTGATTGGGCCGACCCTGCCACATATTCAATCGTACACGAAGCCCAAGACGCGTTGGACCTGCTGGATCACCTCGGAGTCGACTCCACCGCAATCCTAGGGACATCACGCGGCGGGCTAATCGCCATGGCGCTTGCCGCGACGCACAAGAGCCGCCTCACCGGTGTCGCGCTTAACGATATCGGGCCCGAGATTTCCCAAACTGGCATGGACGCAATCCGTGCGTATGTAGGGCGCAATCCTGCTGCACAAACCTACTCTGAGGCGGCCAACATGCGTGCGCAGTTGATAGTGGGCTTTGCGAATGTGCCAGCCAGCCGTTGGCACGAAGAAGTGCACACGCATTATCGCCAAACTCCCGATGGTTTAAAAATCAACTATGACCCGCGCCTGTCGGAAACCATTGTGCCGCCCCCTAATACGCCCCTTCCCGATCTGTGGCCCCTCTTTAATGCGCTGGCAGATTTACCAATTTGCACAATTAAGGGCGAAAACTCAGACCTGTTTACTCAAGCCACCCTCGACAAGATGCTGGCAAAACGCCCCGATATGATGCACGCCATCATTAAAGACCGCGGTCATGTGCCATTTTTGGATGAACCAGCGGCAGTGCAGACCCTGAACAAATGGTTGGATTGTTTATGAACATTGATGAAATTCGCGCAGCGGACAAAAGACTTGAAGGGCATGTGCGCCGTACACCGCTGCTCAATTCACCAGCCCTCGACAAAATTGCGGGCAAGCGCGTGTTTTTGAAAGCTGAGAACCTGCAGCACACGGGGTCATTCAAATTTCGTGGTGGCTGGGCGGCCATAAGTGCGCTGCCAAGAAACACCAAAGGTGTGCTTGCATATTCAAGTGGGAACCACGCCCAAGGTGTCGCAAATGCTGCGCAGCATTTTGGGCTACCTGCAGTGATTATTATGCCCTCGGATGCACCGCTCACTAAGATCAATAATACCAAGGCGCTTGGCGCCGAAGTTATTGCTTACCATCGTGAATCTGAAGATCGGGATCAAATTGGTGCGCAAATTGCTGCGCAGCGTAAACTCACTCTGATCAAGCCATTTGATAACGCCGATGTTATAGCCGGCCAAGGCACATGCGGGTTGGAAATTGCTGCGCAAGCAAAAGAGGCAGGCATTGATGAAGCAGATGTTCTGGTTTGCTGCGGCGGCGGCGGATTCGTGAGTGGCATCGCCCTCGCGCTTGAGGCTGACGCACCAAAAATGCGTGTCCGCCCCGTTGAGCCGGTTGGCTTTGACGATGTGATCCGCTCACTTGCAGCGGGCAAGAGACTGAGCAACCCGTCGACCACCGGCAGTATTTGTGACGCCATCATCAGCCCCTGTCCGGGCGAGATGACTTTTCCCATTATGAGCCGCCTGCTGCACGGCGGCATTACTGTAAGTGATGAGATGTGCCTGAGAACAATGGCATTGGCATTTACCCACCTAAAAGTCGTTCTGGAGCCAGGCGGTGCGATCGCGTTAGCAGCAGCGCTTTTTCATAATAAGGGTCTGGGCGATACCATTATTGCCACTGCAAGTGGCGGCAATGTGGACGCACCAATGTTTGCGCGCGCGCTTAAAACGCTGGACTGACATCCGTGAGCGAACACACCATCGATCGCCCACAGGGCCAGCAAATTTTCTGCAAATCAGAAGGTGAAGGCGCGCCATTAGTGCTGCTGCACGGGCTTGGAACACATATGGGCATCTGGGATGAGTTGTTGCCGCATTTACCCCCCAACTTGCGAATAATCAGATGCGATATTCGCGGGCATGGCCGCTCAAGCGCACCCGATGCCCCCTACTCAATGGGCCAGTTGATCAGCGACATTGAAGCGGCTTTGGATCATCTACTTGCGCGGGATGCAGTGGTGCTTGGAACGGCTATCGGCGGGATGATTGCACAAGGGCTGGCGGTCAAGCGGCTTGATCTTGTACGCGGGCTGATCTTGTCTAACACGGCGGCAAAAATTGGAAACGCTGATCACTGGCAGGATCAGATTGATGCGTATCGCACGCACGGGTTATGCAATTCCGCAGACAGTGTTTTGCAGAAATGGTTCAGCCGCGATTACGCGATGTTCAATCAGACCCGCAATTTTCGCCACATGCTTTTGTCGACCCCTTTAGAGGGCTACCTTGGCTGCTGTCATGCAATCAAGGGCACGGATTTCTACACCGCAACAAGCGGTTTGCGATTGCCAACCTTGGGGATCGCTGGTTCAGGAGATCAAGTAACCCCGCCGGACTTGGTCCGCGAAACACTTGATGTCATTCCTGGATCGAAATTTCATTTGATGCGGCGTGTCGGTCATTTACCTTGCGTTGAAGCGCCCGAAGCCTATGCAGAAGTGATCACGCAGTTTCTAAAAAACATAGGCCACATATGAACACCTCAGAAACTGCGCAGCAGCCAATCAAAAGCACACGCCTACCCTTTGTTTTCATATTGATCACGCTGACGCTTGACGCAATGGGGATTGGCCTAATCTTGCCAGTAATGCCTGACCTCATCCGCGAAGTAAGTGGCGGCACTTTGGGGACAGCCGCGATTTGGGGCGGTATTTTGGCCACAACGTTTGCGGTGATGCAGTTTGTTTTTGGGCCAGTTTTGGGATCACTGTCCGACCGTTTTGGCCGAAGGCCGGTTCTATTAATCTCACTTTTCGTCATGGCAGTGGACTATTTGGTGATGGCGCTTGCTGGCACCATTTGGTTGCTGTTTTTAACCCGCGTTGTGGGTGGGATCACCGCCGCGACCCAATCCACAGCGGCCGCATTCATTGCCGACATTTCTGCGCCAGAGAAAAAATCTGCCAACTTTGGGCTGATCGGCGCCGCCTTTGGTATCGGCTTTGTGTTGGGCCCGGCAATAGGCGGACTGCTGGCTGAATTCGGAACCCGCGCACCGTTTTATGCCGCCGCAAGCCTTGCTGCGATGAACCTTGTTCTGGGCTATTTTGTGTTGCCCGAGACAGTGACGGACGCGATACGCCGCCCCCTTGATTGGCGACGCGCAAACCCGCTTGGGGCGCTATTACAGATCAGCAAACTGAAGGGAGTCACAGCGCTACTCACACTCTTTTTCGTTTATGAGTTTGCCTTTATCGTCTACCCCGCCACATGGGCTTATTTCACCCAAGAACGGTTTGGATGGGCACCTTCAATGGTGGGTGTTTCACTGGCGTCGTTCGGGATTTCGATGGTCATCGTCCAAGGATTTCTGATCCGCTGGGTCATCCCAAAATTTGGCGAGGTAAATACAATCACCTACGGCTTTATCTTCAATGGGCTGGCGTTTGTGTTCCTATCAAGCGTCAGTCTGGGATGGCTGGTGCTGGCCTTCACTCCCGTGACCGCCTTTGGTGCCGTTGTGACACCCGCACTTCAAGGGTTGATGAGCCGCGCGGCAGGCGCAGATCAGCAAGGAGAGCTGCAAGGCGTCATAGCCTCAGCCAAGTCCTTGGCAATGATCTTGGCACCACTGGTCCTAACGTGGCTCTTTTATCACTTCACAGATGACGTTGGTATTTATCTGCCGGGGGCTGCATTTGCACTGTCCGCAGCCCTAATGGTGTTGTGTTTCTTTGTGTTTTTGGGCTGGAGGCGTGGTCAGTCGTAAAGTGGAAAACAGCGCAGAGTACCGCTACGGAAGTTTCCCATTGCTATTAGTGTAAACTTTAGATTACAGTTAAGCTGTAATTAAGGACTTACACTTTGAGAGACGAAACCATCAGCATCGCGCAACGCACTGCCCCGCTGGCAGAAGATACTGCGCAGTATCTCAAAACGCTCGGGCATGCTGGACGGTTGATGATCATGTGTCATTTGGCAAACGGTGAGAAATCTGTCGGAGATCTGGAAGAGTTGCTTGGCATTCGTCAATCCGCTGTCAGCCAGCAATTGGGCCGTTTACGCGCCGAAAGCATGGTCCGGACACGGCGTTCAGGTAAAGCAATCTATTACTCGCTGTCAGACAATCGCGCGATTGATGCCATTAATTGTGTGCTTCAACACGGCGCCTAATCTGACTTCGCTAAACCGCTTCCCCTATTCGACAATCAAAAAGCCGCGAAAGGTCTCCCCTTCGCGGCTGTTGTTTTTGTCTATCTGCACGCAGAATTTACGCGGCCGATGAAATCCGGGGCACTAGCGCCTTAACAAGGTCCCGCATATCAAGCTGACCTACCGGCGTCTCGCCATCGAGAACACGGTAAATGTTGGACGTATCCCCCTCAGACAACGCGATCAGACTTTCAAGGTTGTCCGTCAGCTGTACATCGCCTGAGAACTTCTTGGCAGACAATGCGCCCATCACAGATTTCACACGCAACACACGCGCGCGGTTAATATCCGAGACAAAGTCCTCAATGTAGGGGTCAGCAGGGTTAAGCAGAATACCCTGCGGCTCACCCTGTTGCACGACTGCGCCGTCTTTCAAGATCACCAAGTGATCAGCAAGCTTAAGCGCTTCATCAAGGTCATGCGTGATAAAGATGATTGTCTTTTGCAGTTCTGCTTGCAGTTCCAACAGCAGGTTCTGCATGTCCGTACGGATCAATGGGTCAAGGGCAGAGAATGCCTCATCCATCAGCATGATATCCGTGTTCGCAGTCAACGCACGGGCGATCCCCACACGCTGCTGCATCCCACCAGAAAGCTGTGATGGATAGCGGTTCTCATAGCCGCCCAACCCCACACGGTCCAACCACTTGGCGGCCTCTTTCTCTTGGGTCTCAACATCCATACCCCGCACGTTGAGCGACATGGCAGCGTTCTGCAAAACTGTCCGGTGCGGCAGAAGAGCAAACTTCTGAAACACCATCGACATCCGCTCTTGGCGAAGGGCGCGCAGACCTCTTTCCGACTGCTTCATCACGTCATCACCGTCGATCAAGATTTCGCCCGCAGTGGGTTCAATCAACCGGTTCAGGTGACGGATCAGCGTGGATTTACCCGAGCCGGACAAGCCCATCACAACCGTGATTTCACCAGCCTGCATATCGACGTTGATATCTTGCAGGCCAAGAACGTGTTTATGCTCGGCAAGCAACTCTTCTTTACCCATGCCGCCATGAACGTGGGGCATCATTGATTCCGGCTCAGAGCCGAAAATTTTGTACACTCCGCGCAGGCGGACTTTTGGTTCTTGTGTCATGTGTCCTGCTCCGGATCAGTTTTGGTTGCGACCCATGTCCACGCGAGACAGGGCAGCTTTTGAGGTGCGATCAAGGATAACCGCCAACAGCACGATGCCGACACCCGCAACAATACCCACACCCAATTCCAGGTTACGGATACCGCGCAGCACAAGCACACCAAGGCCAGGCGCAGACACAAGTGACGCAATAACAACCATCGCAAGGCTCATCATAATGGTCTGGTTCACCCCGGCCATAATGTTGGGCAGCGCCAATGGAAGTTGTACTTTGATAAGTTTTTGACGGTTGGTCATGCCAAACGCGTCGGCTGCTTCGATCACGTCTCTGTCCACAAGGCGAATGCCCAAATCGGTCAAACGGATGATCGGAACGATCGCATAAAGGATGATCGCAATACCGTACAACTTGGACTCGGTGACCGAGAACAAGAAGATCAGCGGGATAAGATAAACGAACGATGGCAAGGTTTGCAGCAAATCAAGCACCGGAATAGACGCCCGCTGCATCGTGTCAGATTTCGACATCGCAATGCCGATAGGCACGCCCAGTATGACCGACAGCCCCGTACAGACAAAAATGATCGCCAAGGTCTGCATCGCCACGTCAAGGTGATCAATGAAGCCAAGGAACAAGAAGGAAAGTGCGACAAACACTGTCACCGCGAAGGATCGCGCGACGTACCAAGTCAAAAGGACCAACAACGGGATCATCACGAACCACGGCACAGCCTGAAACAGCCAAAGCGCCCCATCAAGGGCCCAGGACAGCGGTTGTGTGATCGGATCAAGCACCAGTTTCAGTGATGATTTCGCCGCCAAAAACGCATCTTCAATGCCAGCTGTCAGGTCGCGTGTCTGACTGACCGTACCGCAGCTTTCGTTCAACGCATCGAGAGACGGGAAAGGAACCCCCTCGCCGCCTTCGTCATTGCCGGCCTGCGCCAGCAAATCTGCCATCGATAGCGGTGCAGCGCTTGTATCGCCGTTGCACCATTCCCGGAGCCCGAGCCCGTCAAAGACCCAATCATAAAATGCCATGTTTTCCCGTTCCCTGTTGCAGACCTCTTGCTCTCAAAAAGAGCGGATCCTTAAAATAGCAACGCCCGCGCAAATCGGCGGGCGCTGCTTTATCACCTTAACGCTTACTGAAGCAGTGCGGAAAGCTTTTCTTTTGCTTCTGCGTTCAGCCAGTTGCTCCAGACGTCTTTGTTGTTCGTCAGGAAGTAAACTGCGGCTTCGTCGTAGCTAGCGTTATTGTCCGCTTGCCACGCCAGAACTTCACCCATCTGCGCGTTCGTGAAGCTTACATTGCTCATCAACTCAACGACCTCTGGCTCACGCTCAGTCAGCGCGCCGGAAACAGCGGTTTTCACCTTGGCTGTTGGATACGCCGACAATTTAGGCGTCGCACAATCTGGCGATCCATTACACGAGTGCGCTTCTGCGTCGTAAGCACCTACGTCAACGCGGGCCATTGGGTATTTACCCAGCACAGATGTTGGTGCCCAGTAGTAACCGAACCATGGCGCTTTGTCAGAATATGCAGCAGCAATCGCAGTGGCGAGTGTCTCACCTGAACCGTGCTGAAAGCGCTCGATGCCACTGCCCGCAAGATTAATCGCTTTGATGTTATTGTTGTTAATGATGTCGCACGCCCAACCTGACGGACAGTCATGGAAACGCGCACCTACCAACTCAGGGTTCGCCATAACGCCTTCAAGGGTCAGCAGCTCTGGGTGCGCATCCGCAAGGTACTGCGGGATCCACCAGCCTTCAACGCCGCCATCTGACAGAACATCTGCAACTTCGACCAACTTACCTGATGAGACAAGCTCTTCGTAAACAGGTGTAGAGTTGACCCAAGTCTCAGTAACGATGTCCGGCTCGCCGGTTTCAGCAACAGATGTCAGCGCAGGCACAGTCGAGGACGGCACAACAGTCACGTTACAACCGTAACCCTGCTCCATCAGGAATTTTGATACAGATGTTACAACCGCCGAAGACGCCCAATCCATCTCGGTAATGGATACATCACCGCAGTCTGCCATCGCTGTGGTCCCCATAAGGCCCATCGAAGTTGCAGCTATAAAGCCAAATAATGTCTTTTTCATTTCAGTCTCCCGTTTGAACTTCAGCACGTTCGTTTTAAGTGAAGCTTCCCTTCACGCGCGCTGTTGTCCTTAGCCTTTAACAACGAGACCTGAGCGACAAGGGGGATTCGGTCAAAAAACGTCAAAAATGCCGTTTTTGCGCATCTGCACTGCCAAAACCGACAGTAATCCGCCCAGTTACTACACATTCAGACCTATGAATTGCATTTCAACTGTAATTCCCAGGTAAACCGGGTGCGCACTAGCGACATACTCATCGCCAAAATCCCAAAGATTCCCCATAAATTTGCAGTTTTTTACTCTCGCGTAAAATTTCTCAGCCCGAAATTTGCTAACTCACGCGACTAATTTTCTGATCCGGCCACAGCGCCACTGATCAAATTCATTTGCATTAGTTTCTCATCCAAACTGGCCCGCGGCACTGCGCCAGCGTCCAAAAACGACACGCGTGCTTCTGCAACAGTTCGGGCATAGGCAACTGCCGCCTCCGGCGTAACTGCTTGAAACGAAACCTGGGCACCAGACCGCATTTGGGCAACCCGATCAGTCTCGCAAGACAAAGCAGTCGCAATCTTGGGATAGCCGCCCGTTGTTTGATGATCTGCCAACAAAACAGTCGGCACACCGTCGCCCGCCACTTGGACAGAGCCACGCACGATCGGCTCAGACGGGATGCCCAGCGCCTCATTCAACCCAACCGAAGGCCCATCCAGGCGAACCCCCATTCGGTCAAACGCATCCGTCAGTTTATACGTACTGCCCAAAAACACGTCCGCCGCGTCATCCGCAAAATGACGGCCCTGTGGACTTGGCGTCACCAAAACAGGCGCGGTTTGATCAGGCTGTGGGGGCGCGTCATAGCTGCCTTCACGGGCGCTTCGCACCTCCGCGTTTTCAATGCGAAGTACATCGCCCGTGCGAACAGCACCGCCACCAAGCCCTGAAATCGCGTGGGTCGCAAAACTGTCCAACCACTTTGGTCGCGCCAGATCACCTGCAAAAGCCAGATAACACCAACTCCCCCATGTGCCCGCCTGAACACGCAGCCGATCACCTGCACGCAGCGTTGCCACGTGCCAGCCTCCTGCAAAACCACCACCTGCTTGGGCATAGCTGACCTCGCCCTCAACACATTCAAGCACGAGCCCGCCCAACGACACTTCAATCGCTGCAGCGGCAGCACGATTTGCAATCATTACCTGCGCCGCAGCAAACGCAAGCCGGTCCATAGGCCCAGATGCAGGAACCCCGTAGCGCATATGGCCAAAGCGACCTGCGTTTTGGACCGTGATCAATGGGCCAGCTGCGACCACCTTAAGAACAGCCACCGCCATTACACGCCCAGCTCCGCGCGGCTGATCCGCTCATAGACCACACGGTCCCCAACCTTGAACACAAATGGATCGGGCGCATCGCTCTCGATCACATCGAACCCAGAACGCCCGATAACCCACCATCCCGTCGGCATTGTCAGTGTCGTAATCAAAGACTGCGCGCCGGAAATGATGATGCTGCCTTTTGGAATATCGCGTACCGCAGCGGGTTTTCGCGGCAAGTGAATGCTTTGCGGCAGACCGCGCAAATAGGCATAGCCTGGTGAAAACCCATACATCTCAACCCGCATTTCAGACCCCAAATGTGCTGCGATAACTGCGTCGACACTCTGGTTTGTCAGTTTCGCAACTTCCAGTAAATCAGGGCACAATTCCGGATCATAACACACAGGCACACGGTGAACCTGAGGTGTTCTGATGGCGGCAACATCTGGCTTTAACGCCTGAACAGCCGCTGTGACCGCGCCGTGATCCGTTTGTATAGGGTCGAATGCCACCAACAAATTAATCAATGCGGGTACGACCTCGACCACGCCGTTGATGTCTGCCGCCGCGATTGCCTCATCCAAAGCACAAATCGCGGCATGGGTCTGCTCGTCTGCGACCTCCCCAAGCTGAAAGAGCACCGCCCCTTCACCAACTGACGTTGCTTTCATCATAACTTAGCCTTGGATGAACGAGCGAATTTCGACGCCCTGCGCCGTCAAACGCTTCCGTATTTGTGAAGCCATTTCAACGGCTGCTGGCGTGTCGCCGTGCACGCAAATTGAGTGCGCCTCAAGAGCAATAGATCCACCACCGAGCACCGGCATTTCACCGCTTTCCAAGAACGCAATCAACCGGTCAGCCGCGAAAACAGGATCATGTATCACCGCACCTTCTTCGCTGCGCGGCACCAACTCGCCGTTGGCCTGATACGCGCGGTCAGCAAATATTTCCGAGTAAACCTGATGGCCCCGCGCCTTGGCTTGCTGTTCAAGCACAGTTCCGGAAATCGCCAAAACAGGCAGTGCGCCAACCCCATCAAGAATGGCATTCGAAACCTCAGCATCCCGCGCAGCCAAATTGGCAAGAGCACCGTGCGGCTTAACGTAAGCGACCCGCGCCGAGGTCAATTGCGCAACCCCGCTCAACGCCCCAATTTGCGCTGCAACCATATGAGTGATCTGCTCAGCCGCCATCGGAATAACGCGGCGCCCAAAGCCAAGTGGGTCCGCATACCCGGGATGCGCGCCGACACAAACCCCATTTGACGCCGCTTCACCAAGTGTGGCCTGCATTGTATCGGGATCACTTGCGTGCCCGCCACAGGCCACATTCGCGCTGCTTACCAATTCCAATATCCGCGCATCATCACCCATCCGCCAAGGGCCATAACCCTCACCAAGATCAGAATTGAGATCAATATAGCTTGTCATGGGTCAGCGTCCTTAAGTGAGGCGGCAAAATTATACGGCCATCAAAGACATTTACCGTGCGGGGTACAAGAGGTGCGAAGAAAACACTGGCGATCCCTGAAGGGCTCGAACCCTCAACCTGCTAATTAGAAGCCCGGATCATAGCGTTTTCACGCATTTCGCGAAACACCGCCACATTACAAAAAATCGATTTATAAACAAATAATTAACTTACACAATCATACCCCGACGTCCCATGAAATACTCCAGAATTCACCGCCAAGTGCTTACGTATAGCTTACGGCAGCATCGCGGCAAACTGGAGGATCGATTACAACACACAACGACCACACACATCACTTGGCGGGCTGGCTCCAGCCGTCTACGCCAATCTCAACCGTGCCACCCGTTGTCCGGTCGGGCTGGATGGCAACATGCAGCCGTAGCGGGGCCGTTGGATAGCGTGACTAATTTCAAGATCAAAAAGCAATTTGTTGACATAAATATCTCGATACAAGAGAACAGCAAGCTGTCAGCCAATCTTCGATACAGGCTCAGAAAGTATACAAAGGAAATACCGCTTTGCATAAACGCATACTTAAGAGTTACCGGTATGGGCTACTATTTGGATGGTTTCGCAGGGTGACTAGCAGTCGCAGAAACGCCATTTAAACTATTCGGCAAATGTATCAAAAATTTGGCCTCGAGGCGAGACCGTGTACTACTTGCGGCGCAGATGACTTCTGTCTTCTGGCTGAAACCGATCGATATGGTTTCGATTTAAAAAAACAAATTTGCCAAGCATGTGGGTTGGTACAGACGATGCCATCTCTAAAGGCAGAGTTTTTAGATACGTTTTATAGCAAGCATTATCGGCCGCTTTACACCAAGCGTAACGATGTGGATTATAATAAGTTGGTAGAAGAGCAGACAAATAAAGGGCATCGATTTTATGATTACTTTATTGATCAGGGGCTAGGCAATGCATTACCCAACATGTCGTTTATCGAAATCGGATGTAGCTCCTCCGGCATCTTGGCTGCATTAGCTCCTAAGGTACGTCATGTGCAAGGCTGTGATTTGGATGTAGAGGGAATCGAGTATGGAAAAAAGCGCTACGGATTTGACCTAGAGGTATCGGCTCTGCCCAGCCACTTACCCGCTTCTCCAAGGCTGTTTATCTTGTCTCATGTTCTTGAGCATTTACACAATCCTTTGGAAGCTCTTCGCAAAATTAAAGAGCTAATGGATGAAACGGACTACTTATTTATTGAAGTCCCTGGCATAAACACGGTCGGAGAGGGCAACTACGGCCATGATCTTTGGGCATATTTTCATATTGCACACATATCTGACTTCACAGCAGGAACAATGAAGGTGCTTGCAGCCCAGGCCGGCTTCGAGATTATAGAATGCAGTGAAGTTGTCACAGCATTGCTTAAACGAAGCAGTGAAAATTCACTTCCTTGGACAAAAAGC
>JAHEEK010000014.1:0-4079 GCA_024640765.1 Thalassobium sp.
TCGCTACGTGAAGCTCAAATCATTATCGAAAGCTGGAGGACACATTACAACACCAAACGACCCCATAGTGCATTGGGCTACCGCCCACCTGCGCCAGAGGCCATCATCCCGATGGACCAACGGCCAATCATGCACTAACTTTTAAATTGGACCACTCAAGTGGGGCTGCTCAGTGGCACAGCTGCAAAGCGCGCAGTCTGGCATTGATCCTGCTGCATCTCATCCCGATCATAACAAAGACGCGCCAATTTTTGTGACCGGCATGCCGCGGTCAGGCACCACATTGATTGAACAGATTATCGCGGCGCATTCTGATGTGACTAGCATGGGGGAGACGGGTTTTGCCTCTGGCGCGGTTGAGCGGCTTTTGCGTGATGGCAGTACTTATAAGCCCGTTAGTGATGTAGCGGATAGGTTGCGCAGTGACGTGGCGGATAAGTACCTTGCGGATGTGGCTGCCCGTTATCCCGCTGCGAAGCGGACCGTTGATAAATCCATCCAAACGTATCTCTACCTTGGGGCGATTAAAACGATCATGCCCAACGCCAAGTTTTTGATTGTTCAACGGGACCCGCGCGACAATTTGCTGTCGATCTATCGCAATCTGTTCCAAGCGGGCACCCACAGATACGCCTATGATTTTGAAAGCCTTGCGGATCACTATTTGGCTTTTCGGAATATGGTCTCGTTTTGGAAACAGCAGATGCCGGATGATATTTACATCGCTGATTATGATGCGTTGGTTCGTGATCCCGAAGACAAGGCTCGTGCGCTGATTGCGGCGTGTGGTTTGGAGTGGCAGAATCAGTGTCTAGAGTTTCATAAATCGACAGGTGCGGTCAAAACGCTATCTCTGGCGCAGGTCCGTCAGCCAATTTACAAGTCGTCGCAAAAGGCATGGCAGCGTTACGGCGATGGGGTTATGCCATTGCCAAAGGCTTTGGAAAAACGAGGTATCGATGTCACTGAATGGGATTAACGAGCGGATTGCGAAGACGTGTGAGCAGTTTGGGCGCGATGTGGCCGATGTTCAGCTTATTGCGGTGTCAAAAGTTCAACCCAATGTCCGTGTCGCGGACGTGTTGGCCCAAGGACACCGTCTTTATGGTGAGAATAAAGTACAGGAAGCAGCTGGCAAATGGCCCGACTTCCGTGATGAGTTTGCGGATGTAAACGTGCATCTGATTGGGCCGCTACAGACCAACAAGGCGCGCCAAGCGATGGAGCTTTTTGATGCCATCCATTCAGTCGACCGTCCGAAGCTGGCCAGCACCCTTGCGCGTCTTGCGCAAGAGACTGGGGCGTGTCCAGACTTATTTGTGCAGGTGAATACGGGCGAAGAACCGCAAAAAGCGGGCGTTTTGCCTTCGGATGCGGACGCATTTGTCGCCGAAGCGCGTGCGCTTGATTTGCCAGTGAAAGGTTTGATGTGCATCCCGCCGGTAGATGAAGAACCCGCTTTGCACTTTGCGTTGCTGCGCAAGATCGCGGAACACAACGGTTTAGCGGGGTTATCAATGGGGATGAGCAGTGATTTTGAGACCGCCATCCAACTTGGTGCCACTCATATTCGTGTAGGATCCGCCATTTTTGGCGAACGTGATTACGGCTAGGGCAGCAGTGTTACTGAATGAGGGAGTCGGGCACGATAAGGCGCGTGCCAAATGTTATCCGTGCCGCGATCCGTTTCAGGTGATCTGGGCGAAACCCGATGCAGCCTTCGGTGCCAAATACGGGTCGTCGCCAGCGATGTAGAAAAATCGCAGAGCCACGTTTGAATTCGGCGCGCGGCCAGTTCCAATCAGTTAATATCACAATGTCGTAAAGTGGATCAGCCCGCCGCAGGACCTCGTGACTGTGCGGATAGGGCGCGCGAACCATCAGGTTGTAGTCTTCGTGATGCGGATCATCAGACCACAAATCACCGGGTCTGATGGGCACAGCCCAATCAGCGGGTTTGGCAATCCGGTCGGGCCGGTAAAGCATCCCGACAATGCCGTGAATACCGACGGGTGTCGCACCATCGCCTTCACGTTTGTCAGATGAGATGCCGCCTTTTCCGATTGTGCAGGGGAAGTACTGCCCCTGAAAACGCAAGCCGCTTTTTGTCAAAACCAGATCGTTTGGGGTGATGTAAGGGGTCACAGTAAATGGCCGGATTTGGCTGCTTTGGTTTTCAGATACGCGCTGTTCACAGGATTTTCGCCAACAATAAGCGGCACGCGTTCGCTGACGGTGATCCCCATATCCTCCATGCGCGCGACTTTATTGGGGTTGTTGGTCAGCAGTTTGATGTTGTCAACACCCAGCTTGTTCAAAATTGAGGCACCAATTTTAAAGTCGCGCTCATCATCCTCAAAGCCAATGCGGTGATTTGCTTCAACCGTGTCAAAACCTTGGTCTTGCAGAAAATAGGCCCGCATTTTGTTGGCCAGCCCGATGCCGCGGCCCTCTTGGTTAAGGTAAAGCAAAATGCCCGCCCCTTGCGCCCCCATTTGCGCCATCGCACCGCGCAGTTGGGGGCCGCAATCACACTTGAGCGAGCCAAGCAAATCACCGGTGAAACACGCAGAATGAAGGCGCGTTAGGATGGGTTTGATGGGGTCTATTTTACCAACTTCAATTGCGTAGTGTTCGGCTGATCCATCGTCGGGTCTAAAGACATGGACGCGTCCTTCGTTTGACACTGCCATGGGTAGGGCGGCGTGAACGATGTCATTGTAATGGGCCGTGTCAGCCTGTGCCAACACTTCGGACGCGGTGAGAATGCTCAGCCCTTCGGCGGATTGCACGCGCACCATCACAGCAGCAGGCAGCAAATGGGCGGCCTTACAAAGCAGAATGGCGGCCCGGTGTGCCCGCGGGTCTCCGTCGCGCAAGGACCGGAATGGCCCCTTCATAGGTGTGCTTAGATCTGTGGCTGGATCGGCGACGCCCCTAATCCAGCGAAGATCAGCATCACTTTGTATGGCAAGCCGCGCGACATCGCCAAAATAAGCCGCTGTTTTAAGCGTTTCTGCGCGCCAGTGCGTGATGATCATTTCTGCACCACCAAGGGCCAATGCTTGGCTGAGTTGGTCCGGGCTGAGCGTTTCAGCGGCAAAGGCAACCCAAAGACCATCATCATCGCGAATGCCCACGCCAAGCCCGATGCGAAGGGCTGCGTGTGCTTGGGCTTTTGCTTGGGCTGGCGTGGGCTGAAAGGGCATGGGCTCAAATGTTACAAGGTTACCAATGCTTGCCCTTTAAATTGAAACATTTGCAACCCTTTTGACACGAGCCTGTGAAACGGCGGGGTAAAACTTGCTCAATTCTGCGTTTGTGCCCATTTGTAGATCAATAACTCACGGAGGCAATGATGGCGCAATTGAAGAAAATTCTGCTTGTTGATGATGACGATGATCCGCGTGACGCTCTGTCGGAGCAACTCATCATGACGGAAGACTTTGATGTTTTCGAAGCTGAAAACGGCCATAACGCGATGGAGCGTGCCAAAGAGCAGCTTTATGATTTGGTGATTTTGGATGTAGGTCTGCCTGATACTGACGGCCGCGAGCTGTGCCGTTTGATGCGAAAGCAAGGTGTGAAATGTCCGGTTCTGATGCTGACAGGTCACGATAGTGATGCGGACACTATTTTAGGGCTTGATGCCGGTGCAAATGATTACGTCACAAAGCCGTTCAAATTTCCGGTTCTATTGGCACGTATTCGCGCGCTGCTACGCACCCACGAGCAATCAGAAGACGCCGTTTTCAATCTTGGGCCATACACGTTCAAGCCTGCGCAAAAGATGCTTATTACTGAGGACGAAAAGAAAATTCGCCTGACGGAGAAAGAAACAAATATTCTGAAGTTTCTTCACCGCGCCCCCGAGGGTGTCGTTGCCCGCGATGTACTGCTTCACGAAGTTTGGGGTTATAATGCGGGTGTAACGACCCACACGCTTGAGACGCATATTTATCGTTTACGCCAAAAAATTGAGCCCGATCCTGGCAACGCGCGTTTGCTTGTGACGGAAAGTGGCGGCTACCGGCTTAACGGTTGATCTGGATCAAGGACGTATGCCGCACGGTGTGGCA